>NZ_CP132507.1:0-2500 GCF_032191775.1 Rhodoferax mekongensis
AAGATTGGCAGAAACCTACGATGTCTCAGTTCAGATGGGCATCCGCACTATCATCGGCGCTGACTCGTTTCACTGTCCTGTTCGGGATGGGAAGGAGTGGTACCAAGTCGCTATGGTCGTCAGGCATAACTTGTTGTCACCCAGACTCAAGGTCTGGGCAACCAATTTATAGAGCTAATCAGCTTGTCTTTTACGACGCCATCTCGCTGTGAGATGGTCATTTGAATGCGTCAACTTGGCATAACTTCCTTGAAACACTTGCGTGCATCAAAGTTATAGGGTCAAGCCGCACGAGCAATTAGTATCGGTTAGCTTAACGCATTACTGCGCTTCCACACCCGACCTATCAACGTCCTGGTCTTGAACGACTCTTCAGGGGGCTCAAGGCCCCGGCAGATCTCATCTTGAAACGAGTTTCCCGCTTAGATGCTTTCAGCGGTTATCTCTTCCACACTTAGCTACTCGGCAATGCCACTGGCGTGACAACCGATACACCAGAGGTGTGTCCACTCCGGTCCTCTCGTACTAGGAGCAGGCTTCCTCAAATCTGCAGCGCCCACGGAAGATAGGGACCAAACTGTCTCACGACGTTTTAAACCCAGCTCACGTACCTCTTTAAATGGCGAACAGCCATACCCTTGGGACCGGCTACAGCCCCAGGATGAGATGAGCCGACATCGAGGTGCCAAACACCGCCGTCGATATGAACTCTTGGGCGGTATCAGCCTGTTATCCCCAGAGTACCTTTTATCCGTTGAGCGATGGCCCTTCCATACAGAACCACCGGATCACTATGTCCTGCTTTCGCATCTGCTCGACTTGTCAGTCTCGCAGTTAAGCACGCTTATGCCATTGCACTATCATCACGATGTCCGACCGTAACTAGCGTACCTTCGAACTCCTCCGTTACGCTTTGGGAGGAGACCGCCCCAGTCAAACTGCCTACCATGCACTGTCCCCGATCCAGATAATGGACCTAGGTTAGAACCTCAAACACACCAGGGTGGTATTTCAACGTCGGCTCCATAAGATCTAGCGACCCTACTTCAAAGCCTCCCACCTATCCTACACAGATCTGTTCAAAGTCCAATACAAAGCTACAGTAAAGGTTCATGGGGTCTTTCCGTCTTTCCGCGGGGAGATTGCATCATCACAAACATTTCAACTTCGCTGAGTCTCGGGAGGAGACAGTGTGGCCATCGTTACGCCATTCGTGCAGGTCGGAACTTACCCGACAAGGAATTTCGCTACCTTAGGACCGTTATAGTTACGGCCGCCGTTTACTGGGACTTCAATCAAGAGCTTGCACCCCATCATTTAATCTTCCAGCACCGGGCAGGCGTCACACCCTATACGTCCACTTTCGTGTTTGCAGAGTGCTGTGTTTTTAATAAACAGTCGCAGCCACCGATTTTTTGCAACCTCATTGGGCTCCAGGAGTAAATCCCTTCACCTACTAAAGGCACACCTTCTTCCGAAGTTACGGTGTCAATTTGCCGAGTTCCTTCTCCCGAGTTCTCTCAAGCGCCTTAGAATACTCATCTCGCGCACCAGTGTCGGTTTGCGGTACGGTCGTGTGTAGCTGAAGCTTAGTGGCTTTTCCTGGAAGCAGGGTATCACTCACTTCGAGTGCAAGCACTCTCGTTATCACTCCTCATCTAAGCCCGGCGGATTTGCCTACCAGGCACGACTACAAGCTTGAACCAACATGTCCAACAGTTGGCTGAGTTAACCTTCTCCGTCCCCACATCGCACTACACATCGGTACAGGAATATTGACCTGTTTCCCATCAGCTACGCATCTCTGCCTCGCCTTAGGGGCCGACTCACTCTACGCCGATGAACGTTGCGTAGAAAACCTTGCGCTTACGGCGAGGGGGCTTTTCACCCCCTTTAACGCTACTCATGTCAGCATTCGCACTTCTGATACCTCCAGCACGCTTTACAACGCACCTTCACAGGCTTACAGAACGCTCTCCTACCACTTGCAATAAATTGCAAATCCGCAGCTTCGGTAACTGGCTTAGCCCCGTTACATCTTCCGCGCAGGACGACTCGATCAGTGAGCTATTACGCTTTCTTTAAATGATGGCTGCTTCTAAGCCAACATCCTGACTGTTTTAGCCTTCCCACTTCGTTTCCCACTTAGCCAATTTTAGGGACCTTAGCTGGCGGTCTGGGTTGTTTCCCTCTTGAGTCCGGACGTTAGCACCCGGTGCTCTGTCTCCCAAGCTGTACTCTGCGGTATTCGGAGTTTGCATTGGTTTGGTAAGTCGCCATGACCCCCTAGCCAAAACAGTGCTCTACCCCCGCAGGTAATACTTGAGGCACTACCTAAATAGTTTTCGGAGAGAACCAGCTATTTCCAAGTTTGTTTAGCCTTTCACCCCTATCCACAGCTCATCCGCTAGTTTTGCAACACTAGTCGGTTCGGACCTCCAGTACCTGTTACGGCACCTTCATCCTGGCCATGGATAGATCACTTGGTTTCGGGTCTACA
>NZ_CP132507.1:7500-15000 GCF_032191775.1 Rhodoferax mekongensis
ACTCACTCTACGCCGATGAACGTTGCGTAGAAAACCTTGCGCTTACGGCGAGGGGGCTTTTCACCCCCTTTAACGCTACTCATGTCAGCATTCGCACTTCTGATACCTCCAGCACGCTTTACAACGCACCTTCACAGGCTTACAGAACGCTCTCCTACCACTTGCAATAAATTGCAAATCCGCAGCTTCGGTAACTGGCTTAGCCCCGTTACATCTTCCGCGCAGGACGACTCGATCAGTGAGCTATTACGCTTTCTTTAAATGATGGCTGCTTCTAAGCCAACATCCTGACTGTTTTAGCCTTCCCACTTCGTTTCCCACTTAGCCAATTTTAGGGACCTTAGCTGGCGGTCTGGGTTGTTTCCCTCTTGAGTCCGGACGTTAGCACCCGGTGCTCTGTCTCCCAAGCTGTACTCTGCGGTATTCGGAGTTTGCATTGGTTTGGTAAGTCGCCATGACCCCCTAGCCAAAACAGTGCTCTACCCCCGCAGGTAATACTTGAGGCACTACCTAAATAGTTTTCGGAGAGAACCAGCTATTTCCAAGTTTGTTTAGCCTTTCACCCCTATCCACAGCTCATCCGCTAGTTTTGCAACACTAGTCGGTTCGGACCTCCAGTACCTGTTACGGCACCTTCATCCTGGCCATGGATAGATCACTTGGTTTCGGGTCTACACCCAGCGACTAGACGCCCTATTCGGACTCGATTTCTCTACGGCTTCCCTATTCGGTTAACCTTGCCACTGAATGTAAGTCGCTGACCCATTATACAAAAGGTACGCAGTCACCCTTGCGGGCTCCTACTTTTTGTAAGCATGCGGTTTCAGGATCTATTTCACTCCCCTCCCGGGGTTCTTTTCGCCTTTCCCTCACGGTACTAGTTCACTATCGGTCAATGATGAGTATTTAGCCTTGGAGGATGGTCCCCCCATATTCAGACAGGATTTCTCGTGTCCCGCCCTACTTTTCGCAAGCTCAGTACCACGCAGGTCATTTCACGTACGGGGCTATCACCCGCTATGGCCAGCATTTCCAGGCTGTTCCGTTATGTCTTGTGCTATCACTTGCAGGCTTCTCCGATTTCGCTCGCCACTACTTTCGGAATCTCGGTTGATGTCTTTTCCTCGAGCTACTGAGATGTTTCAGTTCACCCGGTTCGCCTCGCATGACTATGTATTCATCATGCGATACCTTTCGGTGGGTTTCCCCATTCGGAAATCTCCGGATCAAAGCTTATTTGCCAGCTCCCCGAAGCTTATCGCAGGCTATCACGTCCTTCGTCGCCTATCATTGCCAAGGCATCCACCACATGCTCTTATTCACTTGACCCTATAACTTTGACCACTCTCTCGAGTATCCAAGTCATCTTCAAGGAATGTTTGACAGGTCTCTCACCTGTCGCGTTATGCCGTATTCAATTTAACTTGAATAACTCGAATTCAAACGTGAAGTTTGATATTCATTTTGACGCAATCAAATATGTTGCTAGCCACTACGCAAGGCACGGTCTGCACTAAACCTTTACGAATGTGCAGTTTCCTTGACGCAGCTTATATTGCTAGCAACGCTGATTAAACTCTATAAATTGTTAAAGAACAGCCGGTTGATCAAGAGATCTTGATCAACAACAAAGTAGCCTTTTCATTGCAAGCAATGCAAAGCCACTTTGGTGTTGACGTTATAAGTATCGAGAAGTTTGGTGGAGGATGACGGGATCGAACCGACGACCCCCTGCTTGCAAAGCAGGTGCTCTCCCAGCTGAGCTAATCCCCCGTATTTCCCAATCACTACCTGTATATTGGACGACGATGGTGGGTCTGGTTGGTCTCGAACCAACGACCCCCGCCTTATCAAGACGGTGCTCTAACCAACTGAGCTACAGACCCAAGCCGGTCACCAATGACCAGGCATGAACCTAAGCCCAAATGCTGATCGTCAGCGACAACCTTCCAACAACCGATAAGTGTGAGCGTTCAAATTAGATTGCAGTTTTCCAGAAAGGAGGTGATCCAGCCGCACCTTCCGATACGGCTACCTTGTTACGACTTCACCCCAGTCACGAACCCTGCCGTGGTAATCGCCCTCCTTGCGGTTAGGCTAACTACTTCTGGCAGAACCCGCTCCCATGGTGTGACGGGCGGTGTGTACAAGACCCGGGAACGTATTCACCGTGACATTCTGATCCACGATTACTAGCGATTCCGACTTCACGCAGTCGAGTTGCAGACTGCGATCCGGACTACGACTGGCTTTATGGGATTAGCTCCCCCTCGCGGGTTGGCAACCCTTTGTACCAGCCATTGTATGACGTGTGTAGCCCCACCTATAAGGGCCATGAGGACTTGACGTCATCCCCACCTTCCTCCGGTTTGTCACCGGCAGTCTCATTAGAGTGCCCAACTGAATGTAGCAACTAATGACAAGGGTTGCGCTCGTTGCGGGACTTAACCCAACATCTCACGACACGAGCTGACGACAGCCATGCAGCACCTGTGTTACGGCTCTCTTTCGAGCACGAAGCTATCTCTAGCGACTTCCGTACATGTCAAAGGTGGGTAAGGTTTTTCGCGTTGCATCGAATTAAACCACATCATCCACCGCTTGTGCGGGTCCCCGTCAATTCCTTTGAGTTTCAACCTTGCGGCCGTACTCCCCAGGCGGTCAACTTCACGCGTTAGCTTCGTTACTGAGTCAGTGAAGACCCAACAACCAGTTGACATCGTTTAGGGCGTGGACTACCAGGGTATCTAATCCTGTTTGCTCCCCACGCTTTCGTGCATGAGCGTCAGTACAGGCCCAGGGGATTGCCTTCGCCATCGGTGTTCCTCCGCATATCTACGCATTTCACTGCTACACGCGGAATTCCATCCCCCTCTGCCGTACTCTAGCGATGCAGTCACAAATGCAGGTCCCAGGTTGAGCCCGGGGATTTCACATCTGTCTTACATCACCGCCTGCGCACGCTTTACGCCCAGTAATTCCGATTAACGCTCGCACCCTACGTATTACCGCGGCTGCTGGCACGTAGTTAGCCGGTGCTTATTCTTACGGTACCGTCATTAGCAAACTGTATTAGAGCTCGCCGTTTCGTTCCGTACAAAAGCAGTTTACAACCCGAAGGCCTTCATCCTGCACGCGGCATTGCTGGATCAGGCTTGCGCCCATTGTCCAAAATTCCCCACTGCTGCCTCCCGTAGGAGTCTGGGCCGTGTCTCAGTCCCAGTGTGGCTGGTCGTCCTCTCAGACCAGCTACAGATCGTCGGCTTGGTGAGCCTTTACCTCACCAACTACCTAATCTGATATCGGCCGCTCCAATCGCGCGAGGTCTTGCGATCCCCCGCTTTCATCCATAGATCGTATGCGGTATTAGCGTAGCTTTCGCTACGTTATCCCCCACGACTGGGCACGTTCCGATATATTACTCACCCGTTCGCCACTCGCCACCAGGATTGCTCCCGTGCTGCCGTTCGACTTGCATGTGTAAGGCATGCCGCCAGCGTTCAATCTGAGCCAGGATCAAACTCTATAGTTCGATCTTGAATTTTTCGCTCTTTCGAGCAACTCATAAAAACGGAATTGAAGTGAACTTCACTTCTATTCTCATGAGCGTTTAAAGTCTTGCGACTAGTTCCAAAAGAACTTGGCAATCACTTTCAAACGCCCACGCTTATCGGCTGTAAATTTTTAATGATCAGAAGCAGACTTTTATCTTCTTCTTGCTTTGCTGCGATCAGCGAAGCCTTAAATTATGACACACTTTTTAGCTCGCCGTCAAACTTGGCGAAGATTTCTTGCTTTTTTTAGCACTGCCCGCAGCACTAAAAAAAACACCCCGCCACATGACGGGGTGTTTTACTGTAATAGCCTGACGATGTCCTACTTTCACACGGGGATCCGCACTATCATCGGCGCTGACTCGTTTCACTGTCCTGTTCGGGATGGGAAGGAGTGGTACCAAGTCGCTATGGTCGTCAGGCATAACTTGTTGTCACCCAGACTCAAGGTCTGGGCAACCAATTTATAGAGCTAATCAGCTTGTCTTTTACGACGCCATCTCGCTGTGAGATGGTCATTTGAATGCGTCAACTTGGCATAACTTCCTTGAAACACTTGCGTGCATCAAAGTTATAGGGTCAAGCCGCACGAGCAATTAGTATCGGTTAGCTTAACGCATTACTGCGCTTCCACACCCGACCTATCAACGTCCTGGTCTTGAACGACTCTTCAGGGGGCTCAAGGCCCCGGCAGATCTCATCTTGAAACGAGTTTCCCGCTTAGATGCTTTCAGCGGTTATCTCTTCCACACTTAGCTACTCGGCAATGCCACTGGCGTGACAACCGATACACCAGAGGTGTGTCCACTCCGGTCCTCTCGTACTAGGAGCAGGCTTCCTCAAATCTGCAGCGCCCACGGAAGATAGGGACCAAACTGTCTCACGACGTTTTAAACCCAGCTCACGTACCTCTTTAAATGGCGAACAGCCATACCCTTGGGACCGGCTACAGCCCCAGGATGAGATGAGCCGACATCGAGGTGCCAAACACCGCCGTCGATATGAACTCTTGGGCGGTATCAGCCTGTTATCCCCAGAGTACCTTTTATCCGTTGAGCGATGGCCCTTCCATACAGAACCACCGGATCACTATGTCCTGCTTTCGCATCTGCTCGACTTGTCAGTCTCGCAGTTAAGCACGCTTATGCCATTGCACTATCATCACGATGTCCGACCGTAACTAGCGTACCTTCGAACTCCTCCGTTACGCTTTGGGAGGAGACCGCCCCAGTCAAACTGCCTACCATGCACTGTCCCCGATCCAGATAATGGACCTAGGTTAGAACCTCAAACACACCAGGGTGGTATTTCAACGTCGGCTCCATAAGATCTAGCGACCCTACTTCAAAGCCTCCCACCTATCCTACACAGATCTGTTCAAAGTCCAATACAAAGCTACAGTAAAGGTTCATGGGGTCTTTCCGTCTTTCCGCGGGGAGATTGCATCATCACAAACATTTCAACTTCGCTGAGTCTCGGGAGGAGACAGTGTGGCCATCGTTACGCCATTCGTGCAGGTCGGAACTTACCCGACAAGGAATTTCGCTACCTTAGGACCGTTATAGTTACGGCCGCCGTTTACTGGGACTTCAATCAAGAGCTTGCACCCCATCATTTAATCTTCCAGCACCGGGCAGGCGTCACACCCTATACGTCCACTTTCGTGTTTGCAGAGTGCTGTGTTTTTAATAAACAGTCGCAGCCACCGATTTTTTGCAACCTCATTGGGCTCCAGGAGTAAATCCCTTCACCTACTAAAGGCACACCTTCTTCCGAAGTTACGGTGTCAATTTGCCGAGTTCCTTCTCCCGAGTTCTCTCAAGCGCCTTAGAATACTCATCTCGCGCACCAGTGTCGGTTTGCGGTACGGTCGTGTGTAGCTGAAGCTTAGTGGCTTTTCCTGGAAGCAGGGTATCACTCACTTCGAGTGCAAGCACTCTCGTTATCACTCCTCATCTAAGCCCGGCGGATTTGCCTACCAGGCACGACTACAAGCTTGAACCAACATGTCCAACAGTTGGCTGAGTTAACCTTCTCCGTCCCCACATCGCACTACACATCGGTACAGGAATATTGACCTGTTTCCCATCAGCTACGCATCTCTGCCTCGCCTTAGGGGCCGACTCACTCTACGCCGATGAACGTTGCGTAGAAAACCTTGCGCTTACGGCGAGGGGGCTTTTCACCCCCTTTAACGCTACTCATGTCAGCATTCGCACTTCTGATACCTCCAGCACGCTTTACAACGCACCTTCACAGGCTTACAGAACGCTCTCCTACCACTTGCAATAAATTGCAAATCCGCAGCTTCGGTAACTGGCTTAGCCCCGTTACATCTTCCGCGCAGGACGACTCGATCAGTGAGCTATTACGCTTTCTTTAAATGATGGCTGCTTCTAAGCCAACATCCTGACTGTTTTAGCCTTCCCACTTCGTTTCCCACTTAGCCAATTTTAGGGACCTTAGCTGGCGGTCTGGGTTGTTTCCCTCTTGAGTCCGGACGTTAGCACCCGGTGCTCTGTCTCCCAAGCTGTACTCTGCGGTATTCGGAGTTTGCATTGGTTTGGTAAGTCGCCATGACCCCCTAGCCAAAACAGTGCTCTACCCCCGCAGGTAATACTTGAGGCACTACCTAAATAGTTTTCGGAGAGAACCAGCTATTTCCAAGTTTGTTTAGCCTTTCACCCCTATCCACAGCTCATCCGCTAGTTTTGCAACACTAGTCGGTTCGGACCTCCAGTACCTGTTACGGCACCTTCATCCTGGCCATGGATAGATCACTTGGTTTCGGGTCTACACCCAGCGACTAGACGCCCTATTCGGACTCGATTTCTCTACGGCTTCCCTATTCGGTTAACCTTGCCACTGAATGTAAGTCGCTGACCCATTATACAAAAGGTACGCAGTCACCCTTGCGGGCTCCTACTTTTTGTAAGCATGCGGTTTCAGGATCTATTTCACTCCCCTCCCGGGGTTCTTTTCGCCTTTCCCTCACGGTACTAGTTCACTATCGGTCAATGATGAGTATTTAGCCTTGGAGGATGGTCCCCCCATATTCAGACAGGATTTCTCGTGTCCCGCCCTACTTTTCGCAAGCTCAGTACCACGCAGGTCATTTCACGTACGGGGCTATCACCCGCTATGGCCAGCATTTCCAGGCTGTTCCGTTATGTCTTGTGCTATCACTTGCAGGCTTCTCCGATTTCGCTCGCCACTACTTTCGGAATCTCGGTTGATGTCTTTTCCTCGAGCTACTGAGATGTTTCAGTTCACCCGGTTCGCCTCGCATGACTATGTATTCATCATGCGATACCTTTCGGTGGGTTTCCCCATTCGGAAATCTCCGGATCAAAGCTTATTTGCCAGCTCCCCGAAGCTTATCGCAGGCTATCACGTCCTTCGTCGCCTATCATTGCCAAGGCATCCACCACATGCTCTTATTCACTTGACCCTATAACTTTGACCACTCTCTCGAGTATCCAAGTCATCTTCAAGGAATGTTTGACAGGTCTCTCACCTGTCGCGTTATGCCGTATTCAATTTAACTTGAATAACTCGAATTCAAACGTGAAGTTTGATATTCATTTTGACGCAATCAAATATGTTGCTAGCCACTACGCAAGGCACGGTCTGCACTAAACCTTTACGAATGTGCAGTTTCCTTGACGCAGCTTATATTGCTAGCAACGCTGATTAAACTCTATAAATTGTTAAAGAACAGCCGGTTGATCAAGAGATCTTGATCAACAACAAAGTAGCCTTTTCATTGCAAGCAATGCAAAGCCACTTTGGTGTTGACGTTATAAGTATCGAGAAGTTTGGTGGAGGATGACGGGATCGAACCGACGACCCCCTGCTTGCAAAGCAGGTGCTCTCCCAGCTGAGCTAATCCCCCGTATTTCCCAATCACTACCTGTATATTGGACGACGATGGTGGGTCTGGTTG
>NZ_CP132507.1:17500-20000 GCF_032191775.1 Rhodoferax mekongensis
CACTGGCGTGACAACCGATACACCAGAGGTGTGTCCACTCCGGTCCTCTCGTACTAGGAGCAGGCTTCCTCAAATCTGCAGCGCCCACGGAAGATAGGGACCAAACTGTCTCACGACGTTTTAAACCCAGCTCACGTACCTCTTTAAATGGCGAACAGCCATACCCTTGGGACCGGCTACAGCCCCAGGATGAGATGAGCCGACATCGAGGTGCCAAACACCGCCGTCGATATGAACTCTTGGGCGGTATCAGCCTGTTATCCCCAGAGTACCTTTTATCCGTTGAGCGATGGCCCTTCCATACAGAACCACCGGATCACTATGTCCTGCTTTCGCATCTGCTCGACTTGTCAGTCTCGCAGTTAAGCACGCTTATGCCATTGCACTATCATCACGATGTCCGACCGTAACTAGCGTACCTTCGAACTCCTCCGTTACGCTTTGGGAGGAGACCGCCCCAGTCAAACTGCCTACCATGCACTGTCCCCGATCCAGATAATGGACCTAGGTTAGAACCTCAAACACACCAGGGTGGTATTTCAACGTCGGCTCCATAAGATCTAGCGACCCTACTTCAAAGCCTCCCACCTATCCTACACAGATCTGTTCAAAGTCCAATACAAAGCTACAGTAAAGGTTCATGGGGTCTTTCCGTCTTTCCGCGGGGAGATTGCATCATCACAAACATTTCAACTTCGCTGAGTCTCGGGAGGAGACAGTGTGGCCATCGTTACGCCATTCGTGCAGGTCGGAACTTACCCGACAAGGAATTTCGCTACCTTAGGACCGTTATAGTTACGGCCGCCGTTTACTGGGACTTCAATCAAGAGCTTGCACCCCATCATTTAATCTTCCAGCACCGGGCAGGCGTCACACCCTATACGTCCACTTTCGTGTTTGCAGAGTGCTGTGTTTTTAATAAACAGTCGCAGCCACCGATTTTTTGCAACCTCATTGGGCTCCAGGAGTAAATCCCTTCACCTACTAAAGGCACACCTTCTTCCGAAGTTACGGTGTCAATTTGCCGAGTTCCTTCTCCCGAGTTCTCTCAAGCGCCTTAGAATACTCATCTCGCGCACCAGTGTCGGTTTGCGGTACGGTCGTGTGTAGCTGAAGCTTAGTGGCTTTTCCTGGAAGCAGGGTATCACTCACTTCGAGTGCAAGCACTCTCGTTATCACTCCTCATCTAAGCCCGGCGGATTTGCCTACCAGGCACGACTACAAGCTTGAACCAACATGTCCAACAGTTGGCTGAGTTAACCTTCTCCGTCCCCACATCGCACTACACATCGGTACAGGAATATTGACCTGTTTCCCATCAGCTACGCATCTCTGCCTCGCCTTAGGGGCCGACTCACTCTACGCCGATGAACGTTGCGTAGAAAACCTTGCGCTTACGGCGAGGGGGCTTTTCACCCCCTTTAACGCTACTCATGTCAGCATTCGCACTTCTGATACCTCCAGCACGCTTTACAACGCACCTTCACAGGCTTACAGAACGCTCTCCTACCACTTGCAATAAATTGCAAATCCGCAGCTTCGGTAACTGGCTTAGCCCCGTTACATCTTCCGCGCAGGACGACTCGATCAGTGAGCTATTACGCTTTCTTTAAATGATGGCTGCTTCTAAGCCAACATCCTGACTGTTTTAGCCTTCCCACTTCGTTTCCCACTTAGCCAATTTTAGGGACCTTAGCTGGCGGTCTGGGTTGTTTCCCTCTTGAGTCCGGACGTTAGCACCCGGTGCTCTGTCTCCCAAGCTGTACTCTGCGGTATTCGGAGTTTGCATTGGTTTGGTAAGTCGCCATGACCCCCTAGCCAAAACAGTGCTCTACCCCCGCAGGTAATACTTGAGGCACTACCTAAATAGTTTTCGGAGAGAACCAGCTATTTCCAAGTTTGTTTAGCCTTTCACCCCTATCCACAGCTCATCCGCTAGTTTTGCAACACTAGTCGGTTCGGACCTCCAGTACCTGTTACGGCACCTTCATCCTGGCCATGGATAGATCACTTGGTTTCGGGTCTACACCCAGCGACTAGACGCCCTATTCGGACTCGATTTCTCTACGGCTTCCCTATTCGGTTAACCTTGCCACTGAATGTAAGTCGCTGACCCATTATACAAAAGGTACGCAGTCACCCTTGCGGGCTCCTACTTTTTGTAAGCATGCGGTTTCAGGATCTATTTCACTCCCCTCCCGGGGTTCTTTTCGCCTTTCCCTCACGGTACTAGTTCACTATCGGTCAATGATGAGTATTTAGCCTTGGAGGATGGTCCCCCCATATTCAGACAGGATTTCTCGTGTCCCGCCCTACTTTTCGCAAGCTCAGTACCACGCAGGTCATTTCACGTACGGGGCTATCACCCGCTATGGCCAGCATTTCCAGGCTGTTCCGTTATGTCTTGTGCTATCACTTGCAGGCTTCTCCGATTTCGCTCGCCACTACTTTCGGAATCTCGGTTGATGTCTTTTCCTCGAGCTACTGAGATGTTTCAGTT